>NZ_KI535609.1:0-1694 GCF_000492855.1 Enterobacter sp. MGH 38
TCGGTTTGGTAGACAGCAATGGTGTCATCCCATTAGAACTGGGAGGAACAGGTGCAAAGACTGCCAGTTCTGCACTCTCAAACCTTGGCGCGCTGGGCTTGAGCGGAGGTACATTAACGAATGCTCTGAATATCGCAGGTATCGCTGGCAACCCTTACGCTTTTACCGTTGAAGGACTTTCAACGGTGGGTAGTGTATGGGCTCATACGGTGATGGTTAACGGTACTCCTCGCTTCAGGGCAGGTGTTGCAGGCATTGGTGGTGCCGTCTCTTACCAAATCGCAGGAAGAAATAATGGCACCGATGCATTCTCAACAATGCTGTCTGTGAAGCCAGGCTCAGTTGTTTACACTTCTGAAAATACCACTAAATCCTCCGATGGCACGCTGAAAGCAGCTTCGCCGGTGGCCAGAATCGTGAAATCTCAGAACGAGAATCAGCGCACCGATATTGATGAAAATGATTTTATCTGGTGCGGCTGCGGTACTGCGAACACCGAAGCTGAAGGAATCAAAATTTCCCGGGTCGATGTTGGTGTTTATGTGCTGACAGGTTCGGCAGGCCTGGCGTCAGAGGGATGGCAGTTACTGCCGCCAATGGACCCTGTCGGCATGGGGGAACTGGGTGTAGTTGAGGCAGAGCAAACCGAAAACGGAGGACTGACTATCCGCCTGTTTAAGCGAAAATACCTGCTAGGCGATGACGGGGAGATCGTCAAAACGAAAGGGGAACCGATGGACGTGCCAGCGAACAGCTGGATCGATGTTCGCCTGGATATGCCTGATGATTCTGCCTTTAATCAGCGGATGAGTCAGGGACTTGAGCCATAGCCGCACGTTGATTCCAGATACTGTTTTGCGGCATCTCTACACGGACACTGACAAACTGATCGGCCGGAATGTCGGCCGCTTCGCCATCTGCGAGACCTTCCCGGGAGTTCCTCGCAAATATCGGTGCCGTCGAGTATTCCCGGTGGAATGTTTTCACGAGCACTGACCCGTCGGCATTTACCTCATAGTCAAGCCAGATCAGGGCCTGCCCGTTGCGATCTTTAGGAATATCAAAACCGCCATCAATCCCACCCCACGCCGCATCAGAGTTCATACCCATGCAGCCCTCGATCAGATACTCTCCGGCTTTCATACGAGTTACAGAACAGCCTTCTGATTCGTCATTAGTTTCAAACGAACCGTCTGCAAAAAGCTTAACTACTGGGGATGCAGCCTTGAGCGTTCCGTCACTGGCTTTCGTGGTGTTCTGCGTCGAATAAATGGTGTGCGTCGTGGAGAACCCTACGTTAGCATTGCCCTGAATTGTTCCATTACCCTGACGATATTTGAGGCCCTGAGAGGTGGACGCTAACTGCCACGACACATAGCCACCACCCGACGAATCATGCCAGCCACGGAGTGTTAACATGCCCGTGTAAGTATCAACTCCGCTGCCTCCACCCCATCCATTTCCTCCAAGCTGTATGCCAAAAGACATGCCGAGCGGATATTGTGAAATACCATCATAAGAGGCAAGGTTCCTGTAATCGCGATGAACCTGGACCATAACAGCGGCTCCGTTGATGTACGACGACACCGGGGCAAACTGATTATCAACGTCTCTTGTAGCGCTATTTCCCAAACCGAGGTTTGTGCGTGCGTCAGCGGCATTCGTTGCCCCGGTCCCACCCTGGCTAATTGGGA